>NZ_JAAQWS010000050.1:0-1141 GCF_012985645.1 Pseudomonas sp. WS 5410
AAACCGCTTTTGACTGGTATTCGCTCAGGTTTTTCATGAGCGAAAAGGCGATGCGCGCCAGCTTGCGGCCAATGATGACCAGGGCTTGAGTCGTTTTCAGGCCCCTGGCCAGATAACCCTCGTATAAAGGTTTCCAGGCTTCTGACCTGATACCTGCTGACGCCGCGTTATGCAGCAATCTGCGTATCTCTGAATCTCCCTTCTTGCTCAATGAGCGGCGTCCGCTCATTTGCCCAGAATCGGATACTCTCAAGTCCATTCCCAAGAACGCGATGTAAGCGTCAGCACTTTCAAATTCTCCTCGCTGAAACGCCATTACCAGGGCAACCGCTGTCAGAAAACCAATGCCCTCGACGGCTTGGCAGCGCTTGACCTGATGCAAAAGCCCCGCCTCAGTAACAGCATCTAATATCCTTTTCTCAATGAGCCCCTCATGCCTATCAAGACACGCTGAAATGCTCTTGGACGAGGCCTTGAGTGATGGCTCGCCCGCCCAGCTCTGATTCAGCGCAACACGCATTTTCACCAGCGCTGCGCGTCGACGCAGCAAGCTTTGAAGCTTGGTATAAATCTTCGGCGGCGGATTCCAGGCGCGTAAATCAGCCTGTTCATTCTTCAAGTAGCGAGCCAGCAACTGCGCATCACTGAAGTCTGTTTTAGCGCGACCACCTGTGCCTTTGCGGTAATGGCTAAGGCGATATCCATCAATCACGTAAACGATATGGCCCATCGAATGAGCCAAGTTGACGGTATCCACGTGATAGATATTGGTGGCTTCAATTGCGATGGCGCTGCCCGCAGGCAAAGACTTCAGCCATGCCTTCAGCTCGCTTTTCTTGTTCGATACGATCTTTGTTTCAGCAGTTTCACTTTGATAAACAACTACTTCGGCTTTAGCGACATCCACTCCAATGATTGATTGCGAGACAGTCATTGCCATGAGAAAAGCTCCGGGTTAGGGTTTACGGGCTTGTCGGGGCTTCACCGTTGCGCTGGCTTGCTTCTATCGTCGGTCATGGCCGATGCATTCCTTATCGGCGCTTTGGTGAAGGGGTGGGGCGAAGTCTCCCACGGTCTGTACTGGCTAGAGTCAGATGCTGGCTTTTAGTCCCACCACCCCTACAAGTCTAACCATACAAGC
>NZ_JAAQWS010000051.1:0-1121 GCF_012985645.1 Pseudomonas sp. WS 5410
GCAACCACGAGTTTCTCGAAGTTGCCGCCGTCGGTGCCGGTGATCTGGACGGTCTGGGTGCTCTTGTCGACGAACACGTCGTCGCCTGGAGCATCAACGGTGACGGTACCAACAGTTTCGCCGGCCTTGATGGTGATGGTTTGCTTGTTGTCCAGCGTCAGGGTGACGTCGGTATCCGCTTTATTAGAAAGCGTAGCGGTGTAGGTGATTTTCCCACCTTCACTCACTTCCGACGGAGCCGTTAGCGTCACGGTCGTGGTGTTATCGGTACCTGGGGTATCAGTAACAGTCGTGGTGACCTTGTCAGTCCCAGGAACCAGATTTTCAAAGTGCGTGCCACCGGTGACTTCCTTGATGCCGGTAGTAACCGTTTGGTCGCCTTTGTACACATCATCCGGAGCCACAACCGAGACAGTACCGCTCGACTGGTTCACACCAATGGTGATGACCTGATTGTTATCCAGGGTCACAGTCACAGGGTTGGTGATGTTGGTCACCGGCGCGCCGTTTTTATCCACAAGGGTGGCGGTGTAGACGATCTCGCCGCCTTCACCCACAGTTTTGGTGGCGGTCAGGATCACATCGACTTTGTCGATGGTGTCGTTGATGGTGGTAGTCGCGCCATTGCCAGCAACCACGAGTTTCTCGAAGTTGCCGCCGTCGGTGCCGGTGATCTGGACGGTCTGGGTGCTCTTGTCGACGAACACGTCGTCGCCTGGAGCATCAACGGTGACGGTACCAACAGTTTCGCCGGCCTTGATGGTGATGGTTTGCTTGTTGTCCAGCGTCAGGGTGACGTCGGTATCCGCTTTATTAGAAAGCGTAGCGGTGTAGGTGATTTTCCCACCTTCACTCACTTCCGACGGAGCCGTTAGCGTCACGGTCGTGGTGTTATCGGTACCTGGGGTATCAGTAACAGTCGTGGTGACCTTGTCAGTCCCAGGAACCAGATTTTCAAAGTGCGTGCCACCGGTGACTTCCTTGATGCCGGTAGTAACCGTTTGGTCGCCTTTGTACACATCATCCGGAGCCACAACCGAGACAGTACCGCTCGACTGGTTCACACCAATGGTGATGACCTGATTGTTATCCAGGGTCACAGTCACAGGGTTGGTGATGTT
>NZ_JAAQWS010000052.1:0-949 GCF_012985645.1 Pseudomonas sp. WS 5410
TCCAGCTGGGTCCCTTGCAGGATCATCTGGGTCGCTTCTTCCTTCATGTCGGCATCCCACAGGTGTGGGTTTTCGATTTTGATCTGGTTGATCACGTCGATCCCGAAGTTCAGGTGCATCGACTCATCGCGCAGGATGTACTGGAACTGCTCGGCCACGCCGGTCATTTTGTTGCGGCGGCCCATGGACAGGATCTGGGTGAAACCGCAGTAGAAGAAGATGCCTTCCAGCACGCAGTAGTAAGCGACCAGGTTGCGCAGCAGTTCTTTGTCGGTGTCGACGGTGCCGGTTTCGAACTTCGGATCGGAGATCGAACGGGTGTATTTCAGGCCCCAGGCTGCCTTTTTGGCGACCGATGGGATCTCGTGGTACATGTTGAAGATCTCGCCTTCATCCATGGCCAGCGATTCGATGCAGTACTGGTAGGCGTGGGTGTGGATCGCTTCTTCGAAGGCCTGGCGCAGGATGTACTGGCGGCACTCCGGGTTGGTGATCAGGCGGTACACGGCCAGCACCAGGTTGTTCGCGACCAGGGAATCGGCGGTGGAGAAGAAGCCCAGGTTGCGCATGACGATGCGACGTTCGTCGTCGGTCAGGCCTTCGGGGTTTTTCCACAGGGCGATGTCGGCGGTCATGTTGACCTCTTGCGGCATCCAGTGGTTGGCGCAGCCGTCGAGGTACTTCTGCCAGGCCCAGTCGTACTTGAAGGGTACGAGTTGGTTGAGGTCGGCGCGGCAGTTGATCATGCGCTTTTCGTCAACGGCGACACGGGCGGAAGCGCCTTCGAGTTCGGCGAGGCCTTCGGCGACGTCGAGTTTGTCCAGGGCAGCCTTGGCGCGCACGATGGCGGCGGAGTCGTTGGCGGTGACGGCGCGGGCTTCGATGGCAGCGGCAGCGCCGGCACCGTCGAGGCGGTCCATGTTGGCTTCGGTGGCGTGGCCGGCGTTGG
>NZ_JAAQWS010000053.1:0-793 GCF_012985645.1 Pseudomonas sp. WS 5410
CTTGATACCGTGCCCGCCATGTCCATGGCGATATTGTTTAAAAGCATGTAGTCGCCAGTGTTTAGCGGTGAAAAAGCGGACCAGCTATACCTGTAAACTCCTGGCTGTGTTTGCTCTGCCCCGAGGTAGTTCCAGGCGGATATGGTGCGAGTGAATTGCGCGCACGGCGTCCCGCTATCAAAAATAATCTTCGAGTTTGCATCCCATAGCCTTAGACCGTAATCAGCAATTGGCGAGGACTTGAATGCAGCGATAAACCACTTCCCGCTGGAATGACTTCCCTTCAGGGTGTTGAACCTAAAAGCGTGCCAGTTCCCTGGCTCGCCTTGCACCAGGCAGAATGCAAAGTAGTCATCTTGATCTGGCCTGACAAAAACTAAAGGGGGCTCATCGGTTGTAATTACACTTGAAAATGCAATCCCTATCCCGCCGCTTCCGCCCCATGTGCCGCTATCAAGAATTACAAGTCTTGCGAATTCAGAGTCAAGCGTTACTACGTTGTCGTTGTTTGTGAATGTAAGGCCGTACGTCATTACCTATACCTCGTGACTATAAGTCTCTGGGTAGTTGTTCCGGTCGGCCCCGTAGTTGCTGCTGGGCTTCCGAAAAAAACCCTTACATATCCCTCGTAGATGTACGGCGTGAAAGCTATTGCGCTTACCTGCTGCCCAGTAGTCAGGTAAGGGACCACAGGGATGCACACGCAAGAATCCTTGCTTGGCGTAACCCCGGATATGGGTATATCAACAAAGCGCCCAGCCGTTTTTGGTACGAGCGCCGAATAAATAACCCT
>NZ_JAAQWS010000054.1:0-743 GCF_012985645.1 Pseudomonas sp. WS 5410
AGTACTGGATGCATCTGCAGGATATCGCGGCCGCGAGTCACTGTTAGAAGTCCCGTATCGTTATTGACATATTTCCTGGCCCCACATCCACCTCCTGGTGTTAAAAGTGGATGACTTCTACATGACACAGAAAATCTCTGGCAAGCTATAACTAAAGTAGGCTTCCCTGGGTGAAAAAATAGTGGGGCCCAACAGATCTCTTTCTACATGTAGCCTGGGAAGGGTATGCTAGAAGATAATGGAGTTGCCTCCACTTAAACCAACCAAGTGAATGCTTAGCGATAGTTGGTAGATGCACAGAGCGCTCCATGAATGGTTTGACTCTAAGGACGACCTCAAATTTTACAGAGTGGTGTTCGTGTAGGAGCAAAAGCCCCTAGGCCAGCAATAATGGACTACTACTGTAAGTAACAGATATACTGGGCTGCAATACAGCAAAGAAAATCCCTCTTTTAATATATTAGACAGACCCATGTGAGGTGGACCTGTCCAAGCAGAAAATAAATTTGGGCTTACCTGGTGAATTTGTGAAGCTCAACTCCTACTACATCAGTACCTAATGCTCCCCGTACAGGCTCAGAAGAATCAGTATAAGGAGTACCCTACAACTGTACTTGGAAAAAAATATCAAATAGTAGTTTGCATTGCCTAAAAAAACTGTCATGAGCAAGTAGTGGCAACATCAGGCGGGGCAACAACCTGCTACTTCGATATATGAATTAACGGTCCAAGGATCCCCCGGG
>NZ_JAAQWS010000055.1:0-679 GCF_012985645.1 Pseudomonas sp. WS 5410
TAGGCTCGGCATGCCCGCAGTCAGGCATTGCTCCGTGGGCCCGCCGCGATCGGCCATCCATGGCCGTGTCGCGGCTACCCCGGCATCCATGCCGGGGTGCCCACTGCGCAATACCTGCCTGCGGCCATCGTGGTTTAACGGGGCGCCTAAGATCAAGATCAAAAGCCAGATCAAAAGCAGAGCAACAGCAATCCCAAAGCGCGAAACTGCATTCCCTGTGGGAGCTGGCTTGTCGGATCGCCGCATCGCTGCGATGACGCCCGAAAGAACACATCAGAGTGTCAGGTATTCATTTGTCATCGTTAACGACCATCGCGGGCAAGCCCGCTCCCACAGGGGTACCCACACGCCTCGACGATCAGGTCGGCTACCAGGCCGCCTCGCTTTGCTTTTGATCTTGATCTGAGGCGCCCCGTTAAACCACGCTGGCCGTCATCCGATTTTGATTTGGGGGGTAAACCGGCAGGACGCCGGTTTAGCCGCGCTGGGCCATGGATGGCCCATCGCGGCGGCCCCCCAAATCAATGTCGGATGACGGGCACACCGAGCCTAGGCGAGGTGCCGAGTGGTGGGGCAAAAGCCCTTTGCTTACTTTGGGGCTTTTCCAAAGTGAGCCGCCGTAAGGGCGGAACCCTAAGTGGCCATGACCGCAGCAACGGATATGTACACAAACCTAAGA
>NZ_JAAQWS010000056.1:0-671 GCF_012985645.1 Pseudomonas sp. WS 5410
CCCGGGGGATCCGCTCGCACTTAGCCTGTTAAGGGGTTCGCGCTCGTCTAGTCTGTGCTGTTGCCTGGATAGTAAATTATCATGGTACAAACTTTTAAGAGCCAGTTAAATGGAGATGGATTTAAAAAGAGTTATTGTAAAGTCTCCCCAGGTGTGTCATTAAATATCCCAACAGATTGCCCTGGCCTGACCCCCTAAATGCAATTTTGGGATTCCCTTTTAGTTGCTTTCATTAAAATGTACCAGCGCAGTAAAAAAAGCACAAAGTATATTGTTTATGTAACTCACTATCTCATTTGCACTGGTTACATGGCAGCTTCAGACTGACTAAAACTACACTTTTCCCACCATGGTTCAAAGATCAACAGAACTGGGCCAACAAAAGCAATTTTTTCATGTGGTCTAACTACCAACTTATTATGAGTTAAGTTACTTTTAGGTTTAAAATCACAGCAGTTTTTCCCTCCACACCTCCCAGAGATACTTTCAGGGTGGCTAAACTTGGCTAAAGGCTTCCGGACCAACCCTTGTTTCTTTATGGTGCTTGTGTCCTGACAACCGCGTAAGGCATGGAAATTCAGCTATTTATCCGATCGTTTATATGGGCGTGCGGCCGCGATATCCTGCAGATGCATCCAGTACTAGTATGGCCCAGATCGGAAGAGCACACG
>NZ_JAAQWS010000057.1:0-618 GCF_012985645.1 Pseudomonas sp. WS 5410
AGCCCCTCTTTTTACTAGGGAAATGGTGGATGTGGACTTTAGAATTTAAGATAATAAAGCTCTTGATCCCAATGTTATTTCCATGTGAGGGACATTAAATTGAGTAACCTTTGCCACATACCCTCTCCCAGAGTCCATTCTCTAAAACTTGAAGCTCCGCCCCTTTTTACGCACATTAGGCTTCCAATTACGGTCAATGGTCTTGAAGATTGGGAGCTTTTGAAGAGTAATAAGAACCATCACAAAAAGGAACCCAGAAGCCGGGAGTGTCTACCAAAAAAATTCAAGGGTTAAAAAAAAGTGACATTTTCTCCTGTTTTTTACACATGATTTTGAATGCTGATGGGTCCACGTCCAGCTCTAAAGGTAGGTTCATGGTTCTCCAAAGTTGCTTTCTTGTCAGAATTGAGCCACATCAGGTAGGTGGGGAAGTAGATCAGTGAGGATGCTTCACATGTGTGGGCACTGGGAACAGAATGCTTCAATAACACGAGCTGACGAGGGCCCGCTATGAAAAAAAAGATTCTCTGTGCCCCCTGGCGCCTCCGCACTTAAAGAATTGATGACCGTGCGGCCGCGATATCCTGCAGATGCATCCAGTACTAGTATGGCCCAGAG
>NZ_JAAQWS010000058.1:0-613 GCF_012985645.1 Pseudomonas sp. WS 5410
CTGTACTCGGTGACATTGCCGGCTGGATCAGTCTGGCGCGTGATCGCGCCCTGATCATTACGCTGGTACTTCCAGACCGCCTCACCCCGGCGCATGACCCGTACGAAGCCATCCTCATACTCGTAGGTCGTGGGCTCGTCATCCCCGGGAAACAGCGCCACCAAGCGCCCAGCCTCGTCGTACTGATAGGCCGTGATCGCGCCGAGGGGATCCTGTTCAACCGTCAGCCGCCCCTGTGCGTCGTAGGACCTGAAATGCTCGCCGCCATCCGGATCAACCCGCTGCACCAGGCGTGCCCGCGGGTCATGCACGTAAACTTCCTGACTGCCATCGGCGTTAAGCAGGGTGACGCGGCCGTCGTCCCAGCTATAGCGCGTATCCATCTGCGCAAAACTGGCCCAATGCCGCACACAGCGCGCCGCCTTGCCAGACCGTTCCCACTCCCAGAAAAAACTCGCCCCACCGGCCAACTGCCGCTCAGTGATCACCGCAAGGCTGTCGTACTGATAGCGCTCGCTTTCGCCGACGGCATTGATCGCCTCAAGCAGTCGCCACTGTTCGTCATAGCGGTAGGAAACAACGTTCTGCTCAGTAACCCAGGCGTCATCCGAGT
>NZ_JAAQWS010000059.1:0-601 GCF_012985645.1 Pseudomonas sp. WS 5410
TTATGCCGGTTGCATTGATCGATTCTCCGGTACCGCCTGGATACCCCGCATTTCCGGCAATGAATGCTCCGCCGAAATTGTCGTATGCATCATTCCAGTCGGTGATCAGAACGCTATCTGCCCCAACCCCAAAGTCTCCAGTTTTTAGCGCCCTCCCTGGCGTGGTATCGGTATTGCCCACGGTCAAGGTCGCACCTGCAGCAGTGCCCAGGCCAGCGGCAACCGCATACAGCTCTTGCGTCATATCATTAATCTTAGTGTTCGCAGAGCGCGTAGTATCGCCCCCTGCACCGTTCGGCAATGCGCCGAGGTTAATTTCCTGTCTGGCCATGAGTGGGTTCTCTTGATCTAATTTAAGAAGTTGGCTTCGCAAAGACTACCGAGATGTACTGCGCGGTCGGCAGGTCTACTCCAGTAGCCTGAATCACTAGCCTGTTCCCGCCGTAATCCCAGACCGCTTGGACTACGCCCTGCCTTGATACCGTGCCCGCCATGTCCATGGCGATATTGTTTAAAAGCATGTAGTCGCCAGTGTTTAGCGGTGAAAAAGCGGACCAGCTATACCTGTAAACTCCTGGCTGTGTTTGCTCTGCCCCGAGGT